>NZ_AP017930.1 GCF_002370355.1 Latilactobacillus sakei subsp. sakei DSM 20017 = JCM 1157 | reverse complement strand
AACGAACGAAGTGAGGCGCAAGGAGCGTAGCGACTGGAGTTGAATGTGAGCCGGTTTTTGGCTCACTCCTTTGTGTTTTTTGTTTCTAGATTTTAATCTCGTACAGCGGTGCCTCTTTTATACCTCTTTTATAAACCTCTTTTAAACCTCTTTTAGACCCCTCTTGAGCCTTACTCTCCCAGGGAATACAGGAGTTTATGGATAGAGTTTTGTCTGTTTATGGATAGAGTTTTGTCTGTTTATAGATAGAGTTTTGTCTGTTTATAGATAGAGTTTTGTCTGTTTATAGATAGAGTTTTGTAGTATTATATATTCATAAAACCATATTCATTAAAAGAGGTGCTTCATTTGAGTAATGAAATTGTTAAATATGATCCTGAATTAAATACAATCCCACTTCGAAAATTCACTCCTGTTGAAATGAATTTATTCTTCTCAATAGTTTCTAGAATGCGTGACAAGGGTGACGAAACTGTAAGGTTTTCATTTGATCAATTAAAAGAATTAAGTGCATATAAACCTACAGCAAATAACCGATTTATTGACGATATTGAAAGTACTTATCAAAAAATTTTAGGCTTACGCTTTGGAAGACGTAGTAAAGATGGGCTGCATCGTGAATTTTTTGTTATGTTTACCGAATTTGAGATAAACGGCCATGCTGATGATCCTTATGTTGATATTAAAATTTACCCCAAAGCTATAAAATTATTAAATGAGCTGGAAAGTTGGGTTCGTTATGCTTTATCAGAATTCAGAGATTTAAAAAGTAGCTACGCAAAAACCATGTTTCGGTTACTAAAACAATTTAGAACTACTGGGTACGCTTACTTTTCAGTTGCAGACTTTAACGAGCTATTAGATGTCCCTAAAAGCTATAAAAGTAGCAATATAAATCAATCCGTTTTAAAACCCATCAAAGAGGAACTTACGCCTCTTTTTAGAGGCCTAACGGTTAGAAAAAAATATGGTAAAGGCCGCGGGAAACCAGTGATTGGGTATTCTTTTACTTGGAAGCCTGAAAAGAAAGACGCTAACGACTTCTCACAAGGTCAATTTCAAGATGAACGTCAAAAACTCTTTAACATTCAGCATAATGCTGAATTAACAGAACAGGAAAAATGGCGCGCCATTGACAAGGTTAAGGGGCTAACTTTAGGCTCTACTGAGAAACAAGCATTGGCTGATAAACAGGCCGAGCACGATAAAAAAATAAGAGATCAAGCACGAAAAGAAGCACTTGCTGAACTCCGAAAGGGGTTTGGAAATAATGCCTAAAACAATTAGAGAACTTGCTGATGAATTGGGCGTTTCAAAGCAGGCTATATGGCAAAAGATAAAAAGAGATGCGTCAATCGATTTACGTCAATTTACATCAACAAAAGGCAATACTGTTTACGTTGATGTTGATGGGCAAAAAGCTATTAAAGCAATGTTCTCAAACAATTCGTCAACAAGATACCGTCAACAAAAAGATGATGTTGACGACAACAAAAAAGATGCGGTTGATGGACAAGATGAAGTGAAATTCCTTCGAAATTTAGTATCAGAAATTCAATCTGAAAAGAAAGAGTTACACAAGTTACTAGATCAGCAACAAAGATTGGCCTTGCAAGATAAAAAGTTGCTAGAAGAATACAAGGCGGAAAATGATAACTTAAAAGCCCTCAAAATGCCCTCACAGGAAACAGAATTCAAACACTTAGACAATCAATATAAAGATGAAGTGAACGCTCTTAAAGAGAAGTTGGAAAATTTGCAGGAACAAATCAAAGATCAAAAAAGGATAGAAGAACAAGAAAAACCAAGAAAATGGTGGGGACTATGGCGAAAATAGATGATTCAGTTAAAAAGAAAGTTCCAGAATTAAGGTTTCCGGGATTTACGGATGATTGGGAAGAGCGTAAGTTTGCTGATTTTATTGATGTTAAGTCTGGAAAAGACTACAAACATCTGAATTCGGGATCAATACCTGTCTATGGAACTGGTGGATATATGCTAAGTGTAGATAGAGCGCTATCAGATATAGATGCCATTGGGATCGGAAGGAAAGGGACAATTGATAAGCCTTATTTATTAAAAGCGCCTTTTTGGACTGTCGATACCTTGTTTTACGCTGTTCCTAAACAAAATATTGACCTTCAATTTTCACTATCTATTTTTAAAAAAATAAATTGGAAAAAATTTGATGAATCTACTGGTGTACCTAGTTTATCGAAAACTGTAATTAATAGTGTGGGTGCTTCTGTTCCCAGTTATGAAGAACAACAAAAAATAGGCTCATTCTTCCAACAGTTAGATGAAACTATCGCTCTTCATCAACGTAAGTTAGATTTGCTCAAGGAACAGAAAAAAGGCTACTTGCAAAAAATGTTCCCTAAAAATGGTGAAAAAGTTCCTGAATTGCGATTTACGGGGTTTGCTGACGATTGGGAAGAGCGTAAGTTAGGTGAAGTTGCAACTCTTAGCTCCAGCAAAAGAATTCATTTAAGCGATTATGTAACGGAAGGCATCCCGTTTTATAGAGGAGGTGAAATTAGTACAGGCGGAATCACAGGAAACCAAGAATTGTTTATTTCTCAAGAAAAGTTTGATGAAATAAAAGAAAAATATGGTGTCCCATCAGAAGGAGATATATTAGTTACTGCTGTAGGAACGTTAGGAAACCTT
The DNA here is from genome assembly GCF_002370355.1 of Latilactobacillus sakei subsp. sakei DSM 20017 = JCM 1157. Lineage (NCBI taxonomy): Bacteria > Bacillati > Bacillota > Bacilli > Lactobacillales > Lactobacillaceae > Latilactobacillus > Latilactobacillus sakei. The sequence continues at coordinate 3,544 of NZ_AP017930.1, read as the reverse complement.
TGGAAGGTTGATAGCCGTAGGTTTTATTATAAAGATGGAAATCTAATTCAAATTAGTAAAATGCAGGTAAACTCAGATTATTTATTAACTTACTTTACTGGTGGGATAGGAAAGAAACGTTTGCTTGATAGTGCAGCCGGCTCTAATCAAAAAGCTTTAACTATGGTAAAGATGCGTGAAATAACAGTAGATTTCCCAAGCGAAGATGAACAAAAAAAATTGGAGCCTTCTTCAAGTCATTAGATGATACTATCACTCTTCATCAACGTAAGTTAGATTTGCTTAAGGAACAGAAAAAAGGCTTCTTACAAAAAATGTTTGTGTAGGCGTATAGATATTATGATTAAACTAAACGATATATTGACCATCGATGATTTTTCAGATTTTCGTATTAGATTTGTTTTATCTTGGGGAAACGAAACTGAACAAAACCCTTTAGAGAGATACCGAAATGATCCAGATGATCCAATGCGTCATTACCTTTGGAAAGGTAACAAAGCAACTGGATTTAAAGTCGGTACAAAAGTAATCGGCCTGATTCGACTTGCTGGAGATAACTGGTTATTAACACATGTCTTACAGATAACCGCTGTTAACGACGTCCCAATTGCTGCAGCATTGCCTACGATAGATGAACAGCTTAATTATTGGTACAATGCGGAACCAATGGAAAAATTCACAAAGTTTTTCGGCCGAGTTATTGTAAATTTTCACAACACTTCGCAAAATTTAATTCGACGTCCTGAAACCGTCATTGATGCAATGGAGGTTGTCGAGATATTAAGTAATAACTTTTCAGATCGAGACTTCCCAGGTTATGCTAACGTAACAATCACTTGGTCTCAGTTGCATCAAATTATTTCACGCAATAATCGTGAGTGGCGAACTGCGTTACAGAATCAAAAAGGTATTTACTTAATCACCGATACACATTCAGGTCAGCAATATGTAGGATCAGCTTATGGAGAAGAGATGATATGGGGGCGTTGGCAAGCCTATGTTTTGACGGGACATGGTGGTAACGAAGCGCTGAAAAAATTACCGTTTGAGTATATTAAACAGCATTTTCAATATTCTATTTTAGAAATCGCGGATGGTAAATCATCTGACCAATATATTTTTGAAAGAGAAAATTGGTGGAAGCAGGCATTACTAACGCGAACTTTTGGATACAATATGAATTAACATCAATCAGCTAAATGGGGTCCATATTATACAAATACCCCCTCGAAAACGTTGAAAGAATAACCCCTAATATCTATAATGTAGATATTAGGGGTTATTTATTTTTATATACCAGAAATAGCTTCTTTTATTCGTTATTTTTTCGATACCTTTTAGCACGATTTTGACCAGGAAATAAACGATCATGCGATCCGACTCGAATGCCAATTAAGACTAGTTCATCTTTATCAATCGTATAAACCACCAGGACATCGTTAGTTTCGCTTGGTGTTTTGTTTTTCGGGGTGTCTCGTAAATGAAATTCATTATAGCCGCTCATTCGCCGATTAAGCTCATGATCTTCAAATTCTGGTGGTAATTGTTGTTGCTCAAGCAACAGATCAATGGCTGCTCGAACTTCATCAATAATAGATTTGTCTAAACTGGCTAACCGTTTTAGATCAGCATTAAAGGTTGCACGTGGTTTAAATCTTAGTTTTTTCATTATTTAAACTGACCCCAATAATCATCATCTGATTCAACAATTTCATCGTCAGGTAAAACATGGCGTTTAATTAACTGATCACGTGCAATTGCATATTCTAACGAACCTTCTTTAGCTTTTAATGCTCTTTCTAGCCAGTCCATTTTTTCTTGTGAAACGATGGCTACTGCGCGACTATTTGAACGAGCAATATAAACGGTTTCGTCTTCGTCATTAACTTGATCTAAATATTTTTTTAGGTTAGCGCGAAAATCGCTCTGTGTTAGTGCTAATGTCATATTTACCACCCTTTCATTGTACTTAATATTGTACTTTAATTTGTACTAAAAATCAATTTTTTAAGGAGCTAAAACTATGCAACAAGTTGTCTTACCCATCAAAGATTCAAACGTTCTTAAAGAGGTTCAAGATACGTTACTCAATAACTTTAAAGCTGGCCGACGTAACTATACGATTTTTCAAGTTGGTAAAGCGACGCTACTGCGAGTGAGTGACGTTATGGGCTTAAAACAGGCCGATATTTTTAATCCGGACGGTTCTATTAAACAAAACGCGTTTATTCATGACCGAAAAACTGGTAAACCTAATACCTTGTACCTTAAACCTGTTCAAACAGAGCTCTTATTGTACCGTCAATGGCTGCTTGATCATAAGCTGGATTCTGAATGGCTCTTTCCTTCAATTCAACACCCAGAACGCCATATTACTGAAAAACAGTTCTACAAAATTATGAGTAAGGTTGGCGATCTGTTAGGAATTAATTATCTAGGTACTCATACGATGCGCAAAACTGGGGCTTATCGTGTTTACACGCAATCAAATTACAATATTGGCCTAGTCATGCACTTACTAAATCACTCAAGTGAATCAATGACTTTAGCTTATTTAGGCTTGGATCAAGCAAGTACAGAAAACATGTTGAACCAAATTGATTTTGGGTAAATTAGTTTGATTTTGTTGTCGCCAACGGCGACTTCTGATACAGGAAATTTAGCACAAACACCAGCAATTTTAATTGTGGTGTGTAAGTGCGCATTAAACTCATTTCATTCCGTTTAATGACGCTAAAAAATAGCTAACTTGATCATTAAAATAAAAGGTTTTTTTTAGTTCAATGCGCACTTACACGTCAACTAACTTTGACGTGTTTCGATACCCCAAAAATTGTATTAGATTTCGCTGCGCTCAAACAAATCTTTTTAATTGCTTTACACCGTTTTTCTTTCTAAACTTAATCACAATCTTTGAATAACTAACTATAAAAAGATGCCTTTAATTTAAACCTGAAATAATTAGCTAATGTTAGGAGTAACTCAGATGGACGAAAAGAAAGTATTAAAGCCAATTGATGAAATGCTTGCTGATCCTTGGCAAGTTGATATTCAAGAATTATTTGAAGCTTCTGTCAATGAACCTGACGAGATCAAAAAGAATTTGTATGATTCCCTATACACTTATATTTTACAAAAAAGGCAAGAAGATATTATTAGTCGTCCAGGTTTCGTCATTTAGCCCTCTAATAGCCTGCTGAGGGCTTTTTATTTTTGCTTTGGTATAAATATATATAAACAGTCTCAAAATCGCTAGAAACGAGAAATAAGGCCCTTAAAAACGAATATAGCAGTTAGATTCTTGTTAAGATTCAAAAAAACTAACTATTTGCTGTCAATGGTAGCGGACGAGCAAAGCGTGGGAGCATAAGGAATTGACAGCTCTAAACCAGTCTTAACACTGAATTGGCGAAAGCCAAAGTTTCTATAAAACTTTGCTTTCCTGCCTAACGGCGAGTGAAAAAGCGGTTAAGCTGGTTCAGCTTGGACGGGGTACGGGGCGTCAGCGCCCGTATTGAATGTGGCTTGCCACACCTTATCCGGC